>NZ_CP135991.1 GCF_030315915.2 Providencia zhijiangensis
TTTTTTTCGCAGGCGTCCAGCCGAAGAAAATAGCCAGAGGGCGGAGCCTTATGTCATTCATTTTCGTCCAGAAAATGAGTGGCATTGATACTGAAAGTATCATGGGGTGCAAGTTAGTAAAACTATGATTCTACCCATTATTTCACCCGTTATTCTGCCCGTTATACCTAAATTGGGTGCAATAACGGGTAAAGTAATAGGTAGAATAACAGGTGGATTAATGGGTAAGAAATAACACAACGTCATCTTGTGTCTATCTATTATTCTGTATCTTATTCTATGTATTATTCTACCTATTACAGACGAAATAGATAAAATAAGAGATAGAATAATAGATAGGATAATACATAAAATAATAGGTAAACCTAACGTCAGCGCACCTTTTCTTCGAGCTGTTTTAGCATCGAAATATCACCTAATAACCGTTGATTTTTACCTGTGAAAAAGATGATCGGACTGACATTTGCATTATCAATACTTCGGCTTAACTGAATTCCCATCGCCTGATAATCATCATCGTTTGTGCAATGGTATAACGCTAAAACAAGCTGACATTGTTCTGGAGTTCCGCATTCTATTGCCCAGCGGATCAACTCCGAAAAGGTCAATCCGTTCGGTTTCCAGTGTTTTTTATGCCGTGACGCTAACGCCTTAAATTTTTCACGCCCTTGATTATATTTTTCTGCCCCGATCACCGGATCTTCACAACGAACCCCTTGAACCGGTCGCTTATCAAATGACAATTCCCATAAATTTAATTCTTCGATGTATTCGTAATCTTCTGGCGATGCCAAACGAAATAATTGAGACATAGAGACACCCTCCGATCATGTGTGAACGGAGACAGTATAAGGCTTTCGAGAAATTCCGCTTCCTCGACGTGAAACAAGTTCACGCCTTGCGGCGAGCGTTGCGAATTGAATTTATGAGGTTTACCAAGCTCCAGATGTAACAAAGCCCCGTGACAGCATCACAGGGCTCTGGTACTCTAAATCTTGTGCATTCGTTGCTCAGATTAGACGTCGCAATCCAATCTTAGCAACGTGAGAGGCGCTTGTCACGTTCTCATTAAATACCAGCCAACGACATTAACCCAAATGCACCACTTGATTGACTCGGACTTAGCCCGGTCTCCGAAAGGATAAACAGGCAAATTGTGGTAGTAAAACGTACCGGAAAACGAAATTCCGGCTCTACCTCCGAATCACGCTGCGGTATCGAAAGATTACAGTGCGTACCTGATAAGAGCACCAATCAACGGACTAGGGATTTCTTGGATTGCGAAGTGTCGAAAGAAGCCCAACCTAACCAAACTTAGCCAGATTAACGAGCTAAGAGACCATGACCCAATAACTGATCATGGAGAAAAGCAAAGACAAGATGAAGATGTCGCTTCGCTCCGTTTTGATTAGTACCACATTGGGGCATTAGGCGTTTTTTACCTAGATTTTATCGGTGAACAATAACACCTAAACTCTCAACAAGCTGAAGCGCCTGCTCTCCATCCAACTTCACTCCATCTAAATTAATTCGCCTTGCATCAAGCTCGCCAAGCGCCCCACCCGTTAAATCACAACCAGTAAAATCAGCCAAAGACCAATCAAACGATGAAAACTCCCCACAAGAAAGATCGGAGCCACGAAACACGGCGCCAGTTATCACAGTGCCATTCCAGCGATTTTCCCACAGTTCGCACTTTTCTAATATGACTCTAGAAAAATTAGCGTAACTAAGATTTGTCTTGGTTATATAAGCACTACAAAACCATGACCTTGTAGTTATCATATTCATAAAATTAGCCCCTCGAAAATCAGCTCCTTGAGCTAAACACTCACTAATTTCAAGACCTAAGGCGCTAATGTTTTTAAAATTACTCATTGATAAATCGCAGCTTTTAAAGCTAGCGTTTTTTAGTTTGGCTCTATTAAAATCACACCCTTCCAAGCTATTCCTGTCGTAAAAACTACAATCAACAAATTCAGTATCAGTTAAATCAACCCCTGAAAAATCACAATTTGAAAAGGCAATATTTTTAACTCTATTCCCCGTAAATTGATCTCGTGAAAACTTTTCATTGATAAAGTGCTTTTCCATACATGCTACACCTGGTTATTTATACAGTGCAATCATTGTACATTAATTTGAACAACCTTAAACTCTAGCTAAAATTGATTCATACAATCCCTTTTATGTTAAACGGGCGAGTTAGTTAGCAAAAACCTCCCGTTCATCCCCATTAAAGCCCCTCGAAACGATTTTAAGACACGATCACCCTATAAAACACCCAAATCTACGCTGAAAGTTTAGAACGGTTTTGCGGGCTTCTGAGTGCGTTTTTAACATCGTGCAAACTGACAAGTAAAACGATGCGAAATCGCTGAAAGTCACAAACTTGTTTTGTGGCAAGAAGCGATTTGACCAACCGAGTAAAACGAGGGCGGTAGGCTTTTTGTTTTTATCCTGATGAGCGTCCAGCGAAGAAAGGGAAAAACAGGGGGAGCCGAAACGAAATGACACGCCCCAGCGATGGCAAGTGAACCCCAGTGAACGTGTTTCGTTTTGGGGGCAAAGCCCCCCGTCAAGCGAAGCGTCTGACCACCACATTTTTGAGCGACCAAATACAGGGGCGAAAAAAGGGGGTGGTCAGACGAACGCAGTGAGTTTGACGGGCTTGGGTGAATGG
>NZ_CP135992.1 GCF_030315915.2 Providencia zhijiangensis
TCTTTCAGCGATTTCGCATCATTTTACTTGTCAGTTTGAATGATGTTAAAAACGCACTCAGAAGCTCGCAAAACCGTTCTAAACTTTCAGCGTAGATTTGGGTGTTTTATAGGGTGATAGTGTCTTAAAATCGTTTTGAGGGGCTTTAATGGGGATGAACGGGCGGTTTTCGCTAACCAACTCGCCCGTTTAACATAAAAGGGATTATAGGAATGCTTTTTAGCGCTAGACTATTGTTTTTAATTTCAGGCAAGTGAAAGTAATGAAAAAAGAATTTTTGGGACTAATGTCCTTATTAGTGATTTCAGCGTGTTCATCATCATATGAACGTTATAGTAGTGTTGACCAAAATTTATGTGATGAATTTCTCCGCATAGCGAAAAATGAATATTTGAGTTCAAAAGAATGTTTTAGAAAAAATATAGATAAGTATATCAACACTGGCTCTAATTCAGAGGTTGTATCTGTTGTTAGATATGAATGTAGGGATGATATTCGTAAGTTGTCATACGCTTATCTAGATAGAGCTTATTGTTCAGTGGCTGAAGACACTTACTCAAGCTACAGGTCTGTAAAAAATGATCTTATGGATTCTAGCGGTAGCATGCTACAAGCTATATCGTCATCTGTAGATGAGCGTCTGTTACAGTATGTTATGTATTATCGAGCGAACCATGAACTTCCAAATTAAAGCAAAAAAACCCTAATGCCCCAATGTGGTACTAATCAAAACGGAGCGAAGCGACATCGTCATCTTGTCTTTGCTTTTCTCCATGATCGGTTATTGGGTCATGGCTTCTTAGCTCTTTAATTTAGCTAAGTCTGGTTAGGTTGGGCTTCTTTCGACGGTGCAATCCAAGAAGTCCCTAGTCCGTTGATTGATGCTCTTATCAGGTACGCACTGTAATCTTTCGATACCGCAGCGTGATTCGGAGGCAGAGCCGGAATTTCGTTTTCCGGTACGTTTTACTACCACAATTTGCCTGTTTATCCTTTCGGAGACCGGGCTAAGTCCGAGTCAATCAAGTGGTGCATTTGAGTTAGTGTCTTTGAATGGTTTTAAGGAAGTAGTGACAAGCTAGCTTCCCATTGCTAAGATTGGATTGTCGAGGTCTAATCGAAGCAACGAATGCACGCGAATTAGATTAGCAGAGCCGAAGTGATGTCACAATCATTTCGGCTCTGCACCTTCTAGAGTTCAGAAAAAAATCCTTTATGTTTTCAAATCGCAACGCTCGCCGCAAGGCGTGAACTTGTTTCACGTCGAGGAAGCGGAATTTCCTGAAAGCCTTATACTATCTCCGTTCACACATCATCGGAGGGGATCACTATGTCTCAATTATTTCGTTTGGCATCACCAGCAGATTACGAATACATCGAAGAATTAAAATTATGGGAATTGTCATTTGATAAGCGACCGCTTCAAGGGGTTCGTTGTGAAGATCCGGTGATCGGGGCAGAAAAATACAATCGAGGGCGTGAAAAATTTAAGGCGTTAGCGTCACGGCATAAAAAACACTGGAAACCGAACGGATTGACCTTTTCGGAGTTGATCCGCTGGGCAATAGAGTGCGGAACTCCCGAACAATGTCAGCTTGTTTTAGCGTTATACCATTGCACAAACGATGATGATTATCAGACGATGGGAATTCAGTTAAGCCGAAGTATTGATAATGCAAATGTCAGTCCGATCATCTTTTTCACAGGTAAAAATCAACGGTTATTAGGTGATGTTTCGATGCTAAAACAGCTCGAGGAAAAGGCAGGTTAATGTCATGTTTGTTTATTATCCTGTGTATTATTCCGTATCTTATTCTATCTAATTTCTCTCTAATACACAGAATAATACAGAGAATAAGATACAGAATAAGAGATAGACACAAGATGACGTTGTGTCATTTCTTACCCATTAATCTACCCGTTATTCTACCCATTACTTTACCCGTTATTTCACCCAATTTAGGTATAACGGGCAGAATAATGGGTAAAATAACGGGTGGAATCATAGTCTTACTAACTTACACCCCATGATACTTTCAGTATCAATGCCACTCATTTTCTGGACGAAAATGAATGACATAAGGCTCCGCCCTCTGGCTATTTTCTTCGGCTGGACGCCTGCGAAAAAAGCCATTCACCCAAGCCCGTCAAACTCACTGCGTTCGTCTGACCACCCCCTTTTTTCGCCCCTGTATTTGGTCGCTCAAAAATGTGGTGGTCAGACGCTTCGCTTGACGGGGGGCTTTGCCCCCAAAACGAAACACGTTCACTGGGGTTCACTTGCCATCGCTGGGGCGTGTCATTTCGTTTCGGCTCCCCCTGTTTTTCCCTTTCTTCGCTGGACGCTCATCAGGATAAAAACAAAAAGCCTACCGCCCTCGTTTTACTCGGTTGGTCAAATCGCTTCTTGCCACAAAACAAGTTTGTG